>JACKDF010000029.1 GCA_020633655.1 Deferribacteres bacterium | reverse complement strand
GATTTGAGAATTTCCCCCAATTTTAAATACTTATTTTTCATGGTTCAATGCAGCTCCCACCAGATATTGGCATCGTACGTATCCTGGTGCGCTTCATCAAATGCAGGAGCATTACGATGGGGCCAGATGTGCATTGGAATTTGCAGAAGATCGAAAAGATTCTGCAGGCGCTGCAAATTGAGCTCTAATTGCAGTGGTTTTGGGATAAATCCTGCAACCCCCATCTCAAAAGCAGCAGCCAATTGATCGGAATCAATGTCATCTTCCAAAAGAAAAATGGGCGGATGCATGCCGTCTGTGGAATGTTTGCGCAAGAGTGAGCCGAGCTCGGTGCCCTGTTCTAATGAATCAGTCAGGAAAAAAAGGGGGCGTTCTTCGTTCACCTTTGAAAATTTTATGTATTGTGCCACTCTTTTAAAATTGAGGATTTCAAGTGTGTCGTCCGCACGAAAAAAGAGTTGTTTTGCGGTGAAAATGTCATCATTCGAATGCAGCAACAGGATTATTTGTTTTTCCACAGTTCCGTTTTCTCTTCTTTAATTTACAAATACAGATCAGGCAACGGTTTGGAAAAATTCCACCGCTGATTCAAAATTTTGCTTCACCTCGAGTTTGAGCTCATGCAGGTCATGCTGTGAAAATCCGAAGGTTTTTTGAAAAAGTCCGTTGATCTCCGGTACGATATCATCACCGCCGTTTCCGTAGCCTTCCGCGTGTACCAGATTATTTGCAGCGTGTACGATTTCCACAAGTTTCAGCTCAACTTCGCCTTTATCCGGCGTGTGATGGTAGCGGATCGAATCGACAAGGTGTGGGGGTAGCTGCCATTTTTCCGTAACCCAACTGCCAATAAAAGCATGGCTTTCCCCAAAGATATCGACCTCCGCATCAAACAGGCTTCTGCCACTGGCATCTGCCAGTGTCAAGGCAGTGACAAAATCCTCATGGCAAAAACGGTCGAACACGACTTTGCCGATATCGTGGATCAGGCCGGCGATAAACGCGTCTTCTTTTTTTGCATAATTAATCTTGTGGGCGATAACATTCGCGGTGATGGCGGTGGCAATGGAATGTTCCCAGAGTTTTTCCCGCGTATAACCGAATTTCTCCGGTACCGCTGCTCCAAGTTCAAATTCATCGAATACTGCGATGGTCAAAGCAATATTGCGGATTGCAGTAAAACCCATGACAACCGTTGCCTGTGTTAAAGTCGAGATCTGCCGCGGCATACCGTAGAAGGGTGAATTTACCAGTTTGAGAATTTTGGCCATAAGTGACTGGTCACTGCCGATTATTCGGGCAATGTCGGGAGCGGTGCTTTCCGGATTATCAACCGCACTTAAAAGACGCATTATAACATCGGGGAGAGTGGGTAACTCGATGTTGCCGTCGAGAATTTCTTTCAGGTTTTTATTCAGCATTCGGCTCTTCTTCTCGTGTTAATCAGAAATTACTTGAGTTTCGGAATATTCTGCACTATTTATGCATTGAAGCGCATTCTCCAAGTAATGGCATCGGTTATTCAGCTCGAGCAATTAACTTAATTGAGGATTTTTAATAGATTCTCGTGTTTTCTGATGGATTTAATTCGCATAAAAACAAAATTTTCCCCTGTAAAAATAAAAACCACCCTTTTCCTTGTTGGAACGCTGAACCTGATTGGCTATTGGACCATTGCTTTTCTTGGCGATTTAAGGCAGCATCTGCCGCTGTTTTTCACGGTTTATGCTCTTCTGTCTGTGCTGTTTTTAAGCTCGGTCTTTTCCATTCGCAAAATTCAGCCCGCATCTGCAACCGCTTCCGCTAAACAGGCTGCCCGGGATAATTTGCAAATTGTGGTGCTCATTCTTGCCTTTGCAGTGGTTTCTCGTTTTGTGCTCCTGCCGAATTTCCCCTGGCTCACCGATGACATTTTCCGCTATATTTGGGATGGCCGTGTCTGGAACAGCGGCATTAATCCTTTTGAATATGCGCCCGCAGATCCCGCGCTCCTGCATTTGCGCGACGCAGCGATTTATTCTCATGTCAATCATCCAGCGATTCCTACTATTTACGCTCCCGTACTGCAACTGTTGTTTCGTTTTACGGCGGCACTGGCAGAGACTATTTTCGCTTTCAAAATGATGGTTCTGCTGTTTGAATTCGCGACACTTGGACTGCTTTTGGTTCTGTTAAAATTATGGCAACGACCATTGAGCTGGATCCTCATTTATGCCTGGAATCCACTGGTAATTATCGAAACGGCGGGCAGTGGTCATTTGGATGGCATTGGCATGTTTTTCCTGCTGCTTGCTTTTCTTTTTCTATCGGTGCATCCTGCCGTTGCGCGTAAACCATTGAAATCGGGAATGCGATTTTTGCAAATTTTTCAGGAGAACGGAAAAGCTCCCATGTATGGCGTCGAAGCAGGGTGGGGGAAATGGGAAATTGGGGCAAGTATTACGCTCGGACTGGCCGTTCTTGTGAAGTTTATTCCGGTTCTTATCCTGCCATTTTTGCTGCTGCATAAATCGCGAAAGCGTCAATTGGTGATGATATCATTTTTTTTGCTCACCATTTTTATCGGTTATTTGCCATTTCTCAGTGCAGGATCAAAACTCTTTGCGGCCACGGTGAATTATGCGGCAAAGTGGCGATTCAACGATTCGCTTTTCTTTATTCTGTACAAAATACTTGATTTTATAGTGCCGGCGCAGGTGGAGAAATCCCTTATGGAATTGTTGCATTTGCTGCCCACGGCAGAAAAATTGATCACATTCCGCATGGATTTGCTGCTTTACGCTGGCAAATTAATTCTTGCCTGGTTTTTTCTTTTTTCCCTTTGGAAATTGTTTCGGAGCAGGCGATCCCTGTCTCCAATGAGCGCGGAACAAATTGCGCAGTGCTGGATCGTGCTTTTTGGATTGCTGTGCCTGATAACACCAACGCTTCACCCATGGTATATTCTCTGGCTTTTACCATTAACGGTTTTCTATCGGGAGAATTCCTTGCTCGTCTTGAGCTGCACCATTATCTGGAGTTACGAAATCGTTGGGCGCTATGCGGAAACAGGAATCTGGCAGGAGAATCCATTGATTAAGTTGGCTGTTTTTGCACCGTTTTATGGAGTGTTGTTCATGGAGGGTAAATACCGAGATAAAATTTACCCTGATTCCAAGTCATAATGATATCAGGGTAAATTCAAGCATCTATTTGTTGTTTTCGTAACGATCAATGATGGATATAAGGGCCTCAGCATGTTCGTATATTTCGTTTAAACTATTGATTTCTATCTTTGATTCCTTCTTGTTTTCATCAAGCAAAGCCAAGTACTTTTTGTTTTGATTGTTGAAATATAACCTGCAAATCGGCTTACGGTTATTATCGTCAAGTAATATCCCAAAATAACTGAGTGTATCTCTGTGGATTATGCGATCTGGATCAATTTGTTTTCGAAGAATCGATTTTACAATATAATACCCTTCCAATTCATCTTCTGTAGTTTCAATTTTATGTTCTTTTTTGTCAATCGGAACATCTTGGGGTGGAGTTTCATTTTGTGTCTTTTGAGTTTCCTCTTGATCCTGGGCCATCGCTGATTTTAAGCGCTCATTGATTTTTTCACTAATAAACTGTGATAGTGCTCGTTTTACAATATCTAAAAACTGTTCGCGAACGACTTGTGTCAATTTGCCGCTATAAACTTGAGAAGCAAAATATCGGACAAAATCATCATCGGGTGCAAGTAATTGGTCATTCAATATCTTTTTAATTTCTTTAGTGTACTTTAAATCGCTTGCTGTTGAAATTACTTCATCAATATTAAAATTAGATTTGGTAATTTTTTTTAATTCCTGGACAAGAGTCTCGGATAAATTAAGCATATCAATTTCAAGGAATGGTTTCTCATCCATTTTATTACTCTGCTCTAGGTCAGAGTAAAATCGGTAAATTATTCCATTAGTCAATACCCCAATTCTTGAATTTGTAACTGAAAAATACCTGAAAAGTTGTGAAGCATGTACATCGTCAAGTTTCGATCCGGACCATTTACATTCAATTAACATTATTGGCGATCCGTCTCGCATGATTGCATAATCTACTTTTTCACCTTTTTTAATTCCAATGTCTGCGGTAAATTCTGGAACTACTTCGGTTGGATCGAATACATTATAACCTAATGCATTTATAAAAGGCATTATTAATGCACTTTTCGTAGCTTCTTCCGTTGTAATGAAGTCTAGTTGTTTTGGAATCTTTTGGGCTAACGATTGAATTTTGTCGATGAAATCCATATGCTTCCTTTCCTTGGATTTTTGATGATATTTTTAAGTAGGGATTTTTACTATTTCTATCAATTTATTCGATTCAAAAGTTGCCAAGCATAATCTGACAAATATTACACGATTACTGAAAAAAATGCGTAATTCAATGGTTATATAAGGTTTGGTAGATTAATTATATCCGGTACGAAAAGTTAGAAATACGTCTTCGTGAGATTTCAATGCAGTTTTGAAACGGACAGTTTTAAGGAAAGCTCACTTCAAATCAAATTTTGGACGACAAACAATTGAACTTTTGTAAATCATTGTCTCTCTGGCAATTCTGAAACCCGTCTCACCTGGCACATCCTATTTTCATTTTGGATTTTTGAATTTAAACGACTAATTTTAGCGTACTATAAAGGCATGCTTGCAAGAGCATGAAATTCACATTCCTTCCACTCACAAATACAAGAAAACTGACCTACGATATGAGAACAACATACGAAAAGCGATCAAATAAAGTGAAATCACGAAATCTGTTGGTTCTGCTTTATTTTTCATTCCTTGCAGTGACACCATTTGCGTGTTCGAAGGATACGGATCCTGCAGAGGTTAAGTCTAACAAACCGATTCCTGCAATTGAGGCGGTGCAAGCCAGGCAGGGAAGTTTGCCCCTCACACAACGCCTGAGTGGCGTTGTCCGCGCAAAAAATCAGGTTGCAATTTATCCGGAAATAAGCGCCGTTATCACCGACGCGTTGGTGACAAATGGAGAATCCGTCGTAAAAGGGCAGGAGCTGATTCGCTTGCGGGACAAGGAATTTCGTGAACGGCTGAAGCAGGCAACGGCCTCTTATCAAATTGCTATTGCGCAGCGCAAGCAAGCCGAAGCGCAATTGAAAGAAATCGAATCGGAGCTGCATCGAATGCAAACTTTGGCGGAAAAACAACTGGCCAGTGCAGCAGAACTGGAAACCATGCAGACCCGTGCTGTTGGCGCTTCTGCGAGTGTCGAGCTGGCCATTGCGCGGGTTGAACAAGCGCAAGCCAATGTCGAAGAACAGCAGGAAAATTTATCGCAAACCGTGATTCGAGCCCCCATAGCCGGCAGCATCGGTAACCGTAATGCGGAAGTTGGGATGCTGGTCAACCAGAGTACCCGTCTGTTCACCATCGGCCAATTGGATAATGTTCGGGTTGATGTAGTGCTCACCGATCGTATGCTCAATTATATCGAAGAGGGGCAACGAAGTGAAATTTTTGCCTCAACCATGGGCGGCGGACCGTCCTCCGCGCCGGTGGCCCGTATCTCTCCTTTCCTTCATCCTGTCACCCACAGCACCGATGCTGAAATCGATCTGCCAAATCCGGATCGTAGCCTAAAGCCGGGCATGTTCGTAACAGTTGATATTTTTTACGGCGAAAGTGAACAGGCGACGCTTGTTCCCCTCAGCGCATTGTATGAGCATCCGATCAAGGGCGTTACCGGTGTTTGGGTCACCACAGAAGGCATGAATCGTGAACCGGTTGGCCGGCTGGGCAGCACCCAGGCGATGGCGCTGACTGAACCAATGCCCTTCAAGTTTGTTCCTGTCGAGATCATTGCCCGCGGACGCATGGAAGCCGGTGTTGTCGGCATTGAGAAAGACAGTTGGGTGGTTACTCTCGGCCAGCATTTGCTCAGCGAAGAAGCACCAACCGCCCGTGTACGTCCGGTGAATTGGGGCTGGGTTGAGCAGTTACAGAATCTGCAAAAAGAAGATTTGATGCAAGCTTTGATGGAACAACAAAAAACCGGTACAACAGATAGCACACAGAAAGCAAACACTACTAATTAATCGTGATAGGTATATAACTGTTTTGTCCGAAGCATCCTTGCGAAGGTTTTGAACCTTCGTAAGGATAAACAGATACAAAAGCCCAAATTGAGATTAAATAATATGAATATTTCAAGAACAGCAGTTCATCGACCGGTTGCCACCACGATGGTTTTTCTCATTGTCATCGTGCTTGGTATCATGGGGTTTTATTATCTGCCCATCGATTTGCTCCCGCAAATTGAATATCCCCGACTTGCGATTCGAACCCACTATCCAAACGTCGGGCCGGAAGAAATTGAAAAAATAATCACGGACCGCGTAGAGAATGCCATCGCCAGCGTGCCGAATATTGAAAAAATTCGCTCGAGCAGCGAAGAAGGCCGCAGCACCGTAAGCATCGAATTTGCACAGGGTACAAACATCGATGAAGCGTCAAACGATGTGCGTGCTGCCCTGGATCGAATTCGTGATGATTTTCCGCCAGAAGTTGAATCACCACGGTTGTGGAAATTTGATCCGGATAATTTTCCCGTGGTGATTTTAGGCGCCAAATCCGCGATGGGTATGGAACGCCTGACACGCATTCTCGAGCGGGAAATTTCACATCGATTCGAGCAGCTCCCCGGTGTCGGTTCCGTGGATGTCTGGGGCGGGGTTTATCGGGAAATTCAGGTGCGACTCAAACGCGATCGTCTTGCATCGAGCCGGCTTTCGGCAACGGATGTGCAACAGGCTTTAACGCGCGAAAATATTACCCTGCCGGGGGGTGACATGCGCGAAGGTTTGAGCGATATGTACGTGCGCACACGTGGCGAGTACCAATCCCTCGACGAAATTGCCAGCACCATCATCACCATTGTGGACGGCAAAGCCATTCGCATCCGAGATGTAGCGGAGGTCATCGATGGTTATCAGGACATCAACCGGTTGGTGCAGATCGACGGTCAGCCGATGGTTCGCATGGGAATTCGCAAGCAATCGGGCACCAATACGGTCGCCGTCGCTTATGAAGCACGAAAAGTCATGGCGAAGATAAATGAGGAACGGGACGATCTCGAACTGCTCATGGTCATCGATCAAAGTGAATTTATTCAAAATTCCATCAACAACGTACAGAAGTCGGCAATTTGGGGTGGAATGCTGGCTATTTTCATCCTGTACGTCTTTTTGCGAAATGGATCAACCACTTTCATCATCGCCGTGTCCATTCCCATTTCCATCATTGCGACCTTCGGTTTGCTTTATTTCAATGACCTGACATTGAACCAGATGAGTTTTGGCGGACTGGCATTGGGGATCGGATTGATCGTCGATAATGCCATTGTGGTTCTGGAAAATATTGTGCGGTTGCGGGAAAATGGCCGCGATTTAACCGAAAGTGCCTTAGTAGGAACCAGCCAGGTCACCGGTGCCATCATCGCCTCTACTTTAACGACGTGTGTTATTTTTCTGCCGGTCGTTTTCATGCATACGATCTCGGGCATGCTTTTTCAGGAATTGGCGCTGGTGGTTGTTTTCGCGCTGGCCTGTTCGCTTTTAATTGCGACCTCCCTCGTGCCCATGCTCAGCAGCCGGTTTTTAACCATAGGCAAAAAAGCAAAATCCGACTCCGGTAAAAAGGAAGCCCATACGGGTACATGGTTTCACAAAGTCGAGAACTCCTACTCTCGTCTTTTAGCTGGTGCAGTGCATCACCGGAGAATCGTTTTTGCCGTTACTGGCATTTTGCTTGTAATCACGTTCTTTCTGTGGCCGCTGATTCCCGTTGAACTTGCACCGCAAACCGACGCGGATGAAATTGAAGTCGAACTGGAAATGGCCCAGGGTACAAATATCGCCATCGTAAATGAATATCTCTTCGCCCTGGAACGCATCGTCAAAGAAGCGACGCCTATGGATCAGGTAAAGCACGTAACCATCGAAATGCATCCGGGTGATGCCCAGGTGGAACTCTCGTTAAAAAATGCCAATGAGCGTACAATAGACAGCTTCATCATCGCCGACAACATTCGCAAAAGTATTGAGGGCAAGATTCCCGGTGCGGAATTACGCGTACAGGCCCAGTCCGGTTTGTGGATGCTGCGGCGGTTGTTTGGCTCCGGTGGTGGTGAAGCCATTCAAATGGAATTGCGGGGGTACGATCTGGATATTGCCGATCAAATCGCTCATGAAATCATCGCAATTATGCAGAAAGTACCGGAGATAAAAGATACACGGGTGAGCCGGCGGGAAGGCCGTCCTGAGCAAAACCTCATTATCGACCGGGAAAAGATTGCTGATCTCGGTTTGTCTGTCAGTGATGTTGCCCGGGTGATTCAAACCAATATTGGTGGCACCCAGGCTGGTGTATACCGCGAGGGCGGCGAAGAATTCCCCATCGTTGTGCGTTTGCAACCCAAGGATCGATTGAGCACACTCGATCTGGAAAATGTTTCGATCCGTACCGATGCCGGGCGCATTTTACCGGTTTCTTCGGTGGTGCATACCCTTCGCCGACGCAGCCCTACCGATATCCAGCGACTCGATGGGCAACGGGTGACTTACATTACGGCCAATTTGCAAAGTGGCGCTGCCCTCGTGGATGTGGTCGATAAGGTACGCCAGGAGTTGCGTAACTTTCCGTTACCGGCCGGTTTTTCAATATTCTACAGCGGTGAATACGAAGAACAGCAGAAAGCACAGCAGGATTTTCTTTTGTCGATCTTTATGGCTATCATTTTGATTTACATGGTGATGGCAGCGCAATTCGAACGTTTTCTCGATCCGATCATCGTTATGTTGACCGTGCCCCTGGCATTTATCGGTGTCGTACCGACGCTTCTCATTACCGGTACGTCTTTGAACGTACAAAGCCTGATGGGAATCGTCATGTTGATTGGCATTGTGGTCAACAACGCGATTGTTCTCATCGACTACATCAACCTGATGCGTCGTGAGCACAATCTTAGTGTCATTGACGCTGTTCTGCAGTCGGGAAGATTGCGGCTGCGCCCGATTTTGATGACGACATGTACGACCGTTCTCGGTATGCTGCCATTATCCTTTGGTACTGGCGCGGGAGGAGAAATTCAGGCATCCCTGGCGCGCGCTGTCATCGGCGGACTTACGACCAGTACGCTGATCACACTGGTTCTCATACCAGCCGCCTACATCAGTTTTTATGGTCTTCTGGAAAAATTTAAATTTGGAAAAGAAGCAGTACCGAGCGTCCAAGGAGCATAAAGTTGAGTAGAGCCATAGAAGTCGCAAAACTCTTTTTCAAACTCGGGGTCATTGCTTTCGGCGGTCCTGCTGCACACATCGCGATGATGCAACGGGAAGTGGTGCAGGAACGCAAATGGATGTCGGAGCAGCACTTTCTCGATCTGGTCGGTGCCACAAATCTCATCCCCGGGCCGAATTCAACGGAAATGGCGATCCACTGCGGGTATCATCACGCCGGTTTGAAGGGGCTGCTGCTGGCAGGATTGACCTTTATTTTACCAGCAACGGTGATTACCGGGGGCTTTGCCTGGGGGTACGCGACCTACCACACTGTTCCCCAGTTGGCCGCCTTTGTTTTCGGCATGAAACCCGCCGTCATTTCCATCATCCTGATGGCTGTGTTTCAAATGAGCAAAAAGGCGCTCAAAGGCTGGCAACTTGGCGTTATAGGTTTTGCGGTTATCGTCATGTCACTTTCTGGCATCAATGAAATTGCAGCTATTTTGATCGGTGGAGTTGCTGGTATGCTCTGGCTCAAACTTGGTGAAAAATCACCGGGGACAAAGGCACTCGTATTGCCATTCCTTTTTAAGAAATCCGCCCTTCTTGTGCCCACAGGTGCAGTTGTCGTTTCTGCTGCCTCATTGTCCCATCTTTTCTGGGTATTCCTGAAAATCGGTGCGGTATTGTTCGGTAGTGGCTATGTGCTCGTGGCCTATCTCGATGGTGAACTGGTTAACCACTTGGGCTGGCTGACGGAAGGTGAATTGCTCGACGCTATCGCTATCGGGCAGTTTACCCCTGGTCCGGTGCTCTCCACTGCGACTTTTATCGGCTATCAAATCCAGGGCGTCTGGGGTGCCATTCTGGCGACCGTCGGCATTTTTCTCCCCTCATTTTTCTTCGTCGCCGCATTGAATCCGCTCATTCCGAAACTCAGACAGTCAAAGTGGGCATCAGCATTTTTAGATGCCGTAAATGTCAGTGCGCTGGGGTTGATGGTGGCCGTCACTATCAAATTAGGCATGGCTGTGCTTTTCGACTGGAAAGCCTTGGTGATTGCTGTGTTGAGCGTATTCGTGAGTTTTCGTTATAAAAAAGTAAGTTCTGCATGGGTTATCATTGGCGGGGCTGTTTTGGGATTTTTATTGACGACGAGTGGGCAGTTTTTCTGATAACAGGAAAATCAGTCGCTGTGGGGTTTTCAAGAGATTGCTGTTATTTTAAACCACGGACTAAAAAATAACAAAAGCAATAGACATGATCTTTTTGTTGAATTTGGCTCCCTGCTTCCTCTTTATTATAATGACTCATTCATCTTGTTATTGAGTATAAAAATTATCCATTAAATAATACGATTTTACCGATAATTACGATAAGTTGTGGTACTTTACCCGGTTGCATTCAATGCATGAACAAATCGTACTGGTTTGTATTTTAATTCCTGTCAAGTGCCTCAGTGGTACTGAGCAGAATTGAAATTTAGTTACGATGTTAATAAACAAAAAGTAGCTCAAGTTTAACATGAAAGAAAAGTGTATGAGGAAACATCTTTTGGCAATTTCACTTTTATTTGTAGCCACATTCAATCAGGTATTTGCGACAGGTGATCCGAACGATTGTGAAGGCTGCAAAGACCCCGCGCTTTTTAACCGTATGCCTGGTTTTTACATTTATAACTATGAAGAACTTGATTTTAATCGATTTGATTTTCCACTTGGTTTTGATAAAATGCAAACAATTGAAGGACATCATTACTATTTTGACTATTACGCCAACGACGGGATTAAACTTCCAAGTGGACTGCAGATTGTTGCAAATTATACGAACGCAGCCAAAGTCATTGGGGGGGAGAAAATCTATGAATATGAAGATGGCGGAAATCACTATGTGACTTTGAAGATCGTCAAAAACAATACCGAAATTTGGGTCATGGTTGATGCAGGCAGCGGCGGAATGTATAAAGTTAATATGGTTGAAAAACAATCAATGGAACAAGATGTGGTTGCTGATGCTGAAAGTCTGGTGAAGGGGATTCGGGAAACTGGAAAAGCTTCAGTCTACGGCATTTACTTTGATTCAGGTCAATCAGAAATAAAAAAGGAGTCGGAAAAAACTATTTTTGAAATTGCCAGAATGCTCAAAGCTAATCCCAATCTCAAACTTTATGTAGTTGGTCACACAGACAATGTTGGTACTTTCGATTTTAATGTCAAACTATCCCAAGCCCGTGCTACAGCAGTTGTCAATGCTTTGGTCAATACGAGCGGTATTACCGCATCCCGTTTGGTTCCTTTTGGTGCTGGACCCACATCACCAGTGATGTCGAATACCACCGCGGATGGTCAGGCAAAAAACCGTCGTGTGGAACTGGTGGCCCAGTAATTTTTGTAATTTAAGTGTGATATTGGCGGAGAAATCAGTAGTGCTTTCAGAAATGAATTGGCAATGAATCAATGTGAGGTTTTTTTGCTGTGTTGTTGATTGGAATACGTGCTATATCAATATTTTCATTCCTTTAGACGCTGACTGATTCGTGCCGTTAAAAGTCTGCCGCAAACATACATGAGAAGCAAATATCTGTTTTACGGCCTGGAAATTGTGCTAGCATTACGGTACAGTTCGCGTGAAAAGAGAAGGTTCAACCGGTCACTTAGCTTGTCGAAATGCCTGGTTGAACTTAATCCGACTTCGACACGACGATGCTTCGGCAATGCTTGGCACAAGGTTAACTCAGTGCAGGCAGGCTCTGTAGGGTTTTGCACTGTCTTGACACCATTTTCTTTAATCTAATAAATGTATTGTATGT
>JACKDF010000028.1 GCA_020633655.1 Deferribacteres bacterium | reverse complement strand
CATCAGCTCCCAATAATCCTTGAGTCCGGCTCCTCCCCCCCCATCGTTTTGGGCATGAAGAAATTCGGTTGTCATATAGATGAGCGAATCGGCGAGGATATTTTGGGTGCTGCTGTAACTCTCGTAGTGATTGGTATCAATACCGTTAAAATCATTTCCCGGACGGTGGTGGGCGTGAATAACCGGCCTGACGGAGGGGTCATATTTTAGAAAATCATCGTCGAGTTCCTTGTTGGTACCACCTTCATTGCCATTACTCCAGAAGATGACAGAGGGATGATTCACATCCCGCAAGACCATTTCTTTAACCAGTTTTTCACCAACGTCGGTGTCATAGGCATTTTGCCAACCAGCAAGCTCATCGAGCACATAAAGTCCAAGGGAATCGCAAGTTTCGAGAAAGGATTTATCGGGCGGATAATGAGAGCAGCGCACTGCATTCATGTTCATCTCTTTTAAAAGCTGCACATCCATTAAATCAATCTTTGGATTGACGGAGCGCCCGGTTTCTGGCCAAAACACATGGCGGTTAATCCCCTTCATCTTAATTTTTTTGCCGTTGAGGTAAATTCCATCGCCGTGTTTAATTTCTATCGAGCGGAATCCAAAGCTTTCTGAAGTTTCATAGAGTTTCTTTTTACCCTCCAGAAGTGACACAACGGCATGATAGAGATTCGGTGTTTCTGAGGACCACAAATCCGGGGAATTTACAGAACAACGAAGTGCAATAAGCGAATCCGATGGAGTCACATTTTTATTAACTGTGGCCATTTTACTCCCCTGTTTATCAATAATATCAACATGAACTATCCGGCTGGATTTAAGCACTTTTGGGAAAACATCGATGACAAATGAACCATCTGCTTTGGCGACTATGGCGGTTCTTTCAATATATTCTTTCGGGAAAACCTCAAGATAAACCGGCCGAAAAATACCACCAAAAATCCAGTAATCCGCGTAGCGCTCAGCATAATTCACCGATTTATTGGCAGACATTTTACTCACTGTGACTTCCAGCACATTTGTCGCACCAAAGTTGAGTTTATCTGAGATATCAAATTTAAATCGATAGAATGAGCCCTGATGAATTGGCCCCGCAGCCTGTCCATTTATTTTGACTTCTGCATCGGTCATTGCGCCTTCAAATACCAGAAATACAGTTCTGTTTTTCCATGAGTCTGGCACAGTAAATTCGTGCTTGTATAATCCTTTTTCATCGGCATATTTATTTTGACGGCCATAAGTGTGATAGTCCCGGCCATAATTGTAACGGCCAAATCCCTGCTGCTCCCAGCAGGAAGGCACTTCGATAGTTGTCCAGTAACCACTGTTACGCCCGCCCGTACAGTAGAAATCCCAGGTCACGGTATTTTCATTGCTGCGCCCGGAAAGATACTGCACTTCCTTTTGCGGGTCATGAGAAGAAGACGCCTGCAAAAAATCTAAGCCCAAAAGCAGGCTGAGAATAAAAATGGAAACAGTTGATTTTTTCATAAGTTTATGCCATATGGTTAAAGGTGGAAGAGACTCCAAGCCGTAGTTGAAATTCAATTTTAATGCTATTTTATTGCAAGTTACTGCGAATAATAGTAGGTTTTTACTTTGCGGTATGAAAATAAATAAAGAACCTTCCTCAAAGATTCAATAAAATTATGCCATCATTTTTCATACCCCCGTTTAGATAGGAATTTACGTGGCTCATCATACGTAATTGGAGCCGGAAAATTCAGAATGGAGTATGTTATAATTCAAATAATTGAGTTATTTTTAACTCGCCTCATCCCACAACACAAAAGGTGAATCGATAAAATGAAACGCTCTGCATTTAAAATGACCTTAAAACCAGGTTGCAAAGAAGAATACAAGAAACGCCATGATAAAATCTGGCCTGAACTTAAAAAGCTTTTGCAGGATGCCGGAGTCAGCGATTATTCCATCTTTCTCGATGAAGCAACCGACACACTGTTTGCTGTTCAAAAAATTGAGGGGGATATCGGATCCCAGGCCCTGGGTAAAACGGAAATCGTGCAAAAATGGTGGAGTTATATGGCGGATATCATGGAAACAAATCCCGACAATTCGCCAGTTTCTATTCCACTTGAAGAAGTATTTTTCATGGAGTAAAAAATGAAAAGACGTAAGATATTCCTTCCAACAGTACTCATTTTCCTGTTATCTATTAGCGGATGTGAACAAAGCAAGCCCAAATCTCCGCTTGCGTGGCCAGGTGTCACTCAGCAAACACGCCCCTGGACTCGTTGGTGGTGGCATGGTAGCGCGGTCAATAAGAGGGATATCACGGCATCGCTGGAAGCCTACAAAAAGAATGGAATCGGTGGTTTGGAACTGACACCAATTTTTGGAGTCATCGGCGAAGAAGACAAATTCATCGATTATTTATCGCCGGAATGGATGGAAATGCTGGACTTCACCCTGGCAGAAGCAAAAAGACTCGATCTGGGGATCGACATGGCCACCGGAACGGGATGGCCCTTTGGCGGACCACACGTGACTGCAGAATATGCACCGAAAAATATCGTCTATAAGACTTATCAGCTAGAAGCGGGCAAAAAATTGAGTGAACGCATCCACTGCAAACAAACGCCGCTCGTACGTGCAGTGGGCAATATCGTTTATCAACAATACGCAGCAAACAAATCGACAGCCGGCGATGCCTGGTATGATCCCACATCCCTGCCAGAATTCAGGCGGATTGATATACAGGATTTAGTTGAACCCGTATCAGCAAATAAAGACCTGCAAGGTCTCGCCCTCGATCAGGTCAAGTTTGAAAAGGAACTCCCATTGCAAACACTGATGGCCTATTCACAAGCTGGTGACGCACTCGATCTTACGCACAAAGTTGATCAATACGGCACTTTAGACTGGACAGCGTCTGAGGGAGAATGGACGCTATTCGCTGTTTTTCAGGGTTGGCATGGCAAAATGGTTGAACGTGCTGCTCCCGGTGGTGAAGGCAATACGATCGATCATTTCTCAGAGGCTGCAATCGCCCATTACCTGAACAGATTTGACGAGGCATTTTCTGGCCATGATATCAGTAATTTACGGGCGTTTTTCAACGATTCCTACGAAGTTGATGATGCACGTGGTCAGGCAGACTGGACTCCAGACTTGTTCGCAGAATTTCAACAGCGTCGCGGCTACGACCTTCGGCATCATTTACCTGCCCTCTTCGGCCAGGCAACTGAAGAGAAAAATAAACGTGTGCTTTGCGATTACCGCGAGACAATCTCTGATCTGATTCTGGAAAAATTTACAATGAACTGGCAAAAGTGGGCTCAGGAAAAAGGTGCCATCATTCGCAACCAGGCCCATGGTTCTCCCGCTAATGTTTTGGATCTCTATGCGGCCAGCGACATACCGGAAACCGAAGGCCGGGATATACTTCGAATTAAGTATGCCTCCTCCGCATCACATGTCACAGGAAAACAGCTGACCTCCTCCGAATCAGCAACCTGGTTAAACGAACATTTTAAATCCACACTGGCCGATGTAAAGGAAAACATCGACCGTTTTTTATTAGGCGGTGTTAATCATGTTTTCTACCACGGCACAGCCTATTCCCCCCAGGATGCGTCATGGCCTGGATGGCTCTTTTACGCCGCTGTTCATTTCAATCCACGCAACTCATTTTGGAATGATTTGGGTACGTTAAACGAATACATCACACGTGTTCAGTCCTTTTTGCAATCGGGAAAACCAAACACGGATATCCTGCTCTATTTCCCTATTCACGACCGCTTTAGTGAACCAGGCGCAGAACTTTTAGAGCATGTGGGTGGAGGCCGTGGTGGATATGACGCATCCGCAGTCAAAGCAGTAGCCGAAAATTTACAAAATGCAGGCTATGCATTTGATTATATATCCGACAGACAGCTTAGTAAAGCAGAAATAACAAATTCCCACGTGATGGCAGGTGGTGTTTCGTACAAAACGATCGTTGTGCCCCAATGCAGTTATATGCCACTGGCGACACTGGAAAAACTTGTGCAACTGGCACAAAACGGTGCGACCGTCATCATGCATAAAAGCCTGCCCGGTGACGTACCTGGTTTCGGCGATCTTGAATCCAGACAAACAAAATTCAAACAACTTCTGGCGAAACTGGATTTTAAAAAATCGAACGGAAGTGAATTGCAAACTGCAATCGTTGGCTCCGGGACTGTACTTGTGAGTGATGACCTTAATCAAACCCTTGCAACGACGGGCATCCAGCGTGAGATGCTGGTGGATCGTGAGCTGCAATTCATTCGACGCAGTTTCGACCAGGGTTATTATTATTTCATTGCGAACTGGAGCGAAAATGCAATCGACGATTGGGTGCCTTTAGCCACCAACGCCAAATCGGTGGCGATATTTGATCCGATGTCTGGAAAAAGCGGGATTGCTCAGTCACGTTTAAATGAAAACGGACAATTTCAGGTTTATTTGCAGCTGGCCCCGGGAGAATCGCGTATTTTAAAGACGTTCAATAGCGCTGTCGGTGGCGCTGCCTATGCCTATTGTGAACCTGCAGGTGATGCTGAACAATTGAACAGAACCTGGCAAGTGGACTTCATCGCTGGTGGCCCGGACAAACCGGAATCGCGACAGATTGTGAATCTGACTTCATGGACAGAATGGGACGGAGACGCAGTGAAATGTTTTTCCGGGACGGCAAAGTACAGCATCAGTTTTCCAAAACCAGCTGGAGATGTTCATGGCTGGGCCCTTGATCTTGGTCGTGTTGCAGAAAGCGCTCGCGTCTCTTTGAACGGAAAAGAAATCGCGACGCTCATCGGACCAACATTCAGAATTATCATCACTGGTGATCTGTTTAAAAATGAAAATCACCTGGAAATCGATGTATCAAATCTCATGGCCAATCGCATAATCGACCTGGATAAGCGGCATGTTTTATGGAAAAAATTCTACAACGTCAATCTGCCAGCGCATGATATCGAGAATCGTGGTCCGGACAATTTATTCACAGCGGAAAACTGGCAACCGCAACCATCAGGTTTAATTGGGCCTGTGACATTGACACCCGTCCGCAAGCTGGATTCTTTTTGATTTTAGCAGGAGTTATACTTACATGGAGAAGTATTGACTTTGAATAAGGAAGGTGCAATTGAAATTTCATCCAAAACTATCATTAGAAAAAGTATACCGTGCTTCGATTTTTGGATTATTGTGGGTGTTTTTGCCCATATCCGTTTTGGCACAATCCGAAAGCCAAAGTCAACCAATCCATCGATTTGATTTCGGGCCAGGAGAAGTAGAATCAGGATACACCCAGGTGACATCCAACACCATTTTTACATGGAAACGCGGTTATGGTTTTCTAAACGGTTCAACAATTCAGGATGTCGATCGTGGTGGCAATGATGCCCTTACCAGCGACTTTTGTAATAGTTCGCAACCCTTCGTTTTCGCTGTAGCCATTCCCGAAGGCAATTACAACGTCTCCATCACCTTCGGGGATCGGCAAGGTGAATCGCGGGCAACCATCAGAGCAGAATCGCGACGCTTGATGCTCGAGAATATTCAGACAAATAAAGGGGAATTCACGACCAGGGTATTTACAACAAACGTTCGATATCCAACAATTGCCGGAACGGAGAATCTGGTACGATTGAAACCGCGGGAAAAATTTCACGCGAATTGGGATAAACTATTAACAATAGAATTTAACGGGCCACGCCCCTGCGTCTGTGCTGTGGAAATCACACCTGCGGATAACGTGATTACATTATACCTTGCAGGCAACTCTACAGTCACTGACCAGAAAATGGAACCCTATTCAGCCTGGGGACAAATGTTACCTCGTTTTTCAAGCCAGGAAAGATCGTCGTGGCAAATCATGCAGAATCCGGTGAGAGTTTAAAAAGTTTCCTCGGAGAAAAGCGATTGGAAAAGCTGCTAACGACCTTAAAACAAGGGGATTATCTCTTTATTCAATTTGGGCATAACGATCAAAAACCGGAAAGTTCATCCTATGTAAAGCCATTTATTGGCTACAAGGACTACCTGAAATTGTTCCTCAAAACGGCACGGGAGCGTGGCGCCACGCCCGTACTCATCACGCCGATGAAGCGCCGAAAATTTGATGCACAGGGCAATCTCGTAAACACGCACGGTGATTATCCGGCCGCCATGCGCCAGGTGGCAGAGGAAGAAAATGTTGCGCTCATCGATTTGAATGAAATGAGTAAACTCTTGATTGAAGCACTAGGTGTTGAAGATTCAAAGAAAGCCTTTGTTCACTACCCTGCCAATAGGTTCCCGAATCAGGAAAAAGCTTTGGAGGACGATACGCATTTTAACAATTACGGTGCGTATCAATTGGCAAAATGTATTGTCGAAGGGATAAAAGCAAACAAACTGCCGATTCGTACTTATTTGATTGATGATTTGCGACACTACGATCCCGCTCATCCCGATCCCCTGGACACGTGGAATTTGCCCGTGAGTTCATTTCTCATCACAGCACCAGTAGACCCGGAATAAAAAAACACATCATAGCTAAAAACTAAAAAGTGGTAATTTAATTTGAAAGGAAAGCCGGTCCACGGTTCCCATTATAAATGCATTCAGAACATCATTTTCGTTTTTGAAAATCAGATTCCTGCTTTGAAATGTCGTGTATTGCTCCATTCACATCTGGAATCACTAAATTGAAAAAACCATTGGAACAAAAGTGATTTATATAAAGAAGGCTGACTTCTCCTAGAAATCAGCCTTCTTTATATAACAAATACCACAATAGAGAACGCCTTCGCATACAATATCCCATGCGGGAGCGCATCTCAGGTTATTTCTGCAAAATCATTTTCCCGGTTTTCATACCATACTTCGTCGTTATCTGGTAAAAATAAAGGCCGGTTCCGAGCTGCGCCCCATTTTTATCCCGGGCATCCCAGGTAACGGAATACTCACCTGCATCGATATCGCTATCAAGAAGTGTAGCGACTTTTCTCCCCAACAGGTTGTAGATATTCAAAGTCACATGGGAATCCTCACCTAAGACAAATTTAATTTTTGTCTGCGGATTAAAAGGATTAGGATAATTACCCAACAGTTGTAGCCCAGTTGGTAATTTTACCTCTTCCTTTTCTCCAACCGATGTTGAGGTGCCTTCCGTTAATATAAAATTAACATCCGCAAGGTCGCCATTAACAAGCACCACTGGCGCATTTTCCAAGCTTGCACTGTTGTCATTGTACTGACTGGTATTACCAAAATGGGTTGCCTGAAGGTGGTACTGTCCATTTTGTACACCTGCAAATAAATACTCACCATTGGAATTTGTCCGTGCAGCGGCAACAACATTGCCTGCATTATCCAATAAATAGACATTTGCATTTGCAAGGGGAACATTGTCATTGTTGGTGACCAAACCACTGATTTGCGCTGTACCACCCAATGCTGGATTCCCAGCTTCATCACGGTTGAAAATAAATGCTGGCATAAGTTCAAAGTCAATTCCCGTTGCTGGATTTCCCGATTCAACCCGAACAAAGGTTGCTTTTGATGGATCATAGACATCGTTGTAATATTCCGGGATAAAATTGGAAGCGAACCCATACAAATAGTATTCTCCCTCCGGCAAACCATTCAATTCATAAGTGCCATCTGGATTCGAAACAGCGCTATAGAACATCTCGGATTCCGGCCAGACTAAAACAGTAATCGTTGGCCTGGCGATGATCACGCCAACCTCCATTTGCAAAGCCGAAGCCTGGGATCCTATCCAACCCGAGATGCTGCCATTACCATTCTTGCGCGGTACCATATTGAATTCGATTTCCAGGTTTTTACCACCACTCACGTGTAAGGTATCAGCAAATTCTGCGACAGATGCATCCGGATAATAAGTAAAAGCACCATTTGAATACGCTGAAACCAGGTAATCACCCTCCGGCAACCATGAAAAATCAAAACGACCGTTCTCATCGACGGCAACTGCATAATTCCAAAAATAGATCGGTGCAGCAATCCGATCACTTCCAACTGGCATCAGTTCCACATGGGCACGTGTAATTGGTTGTCCCGTTGCCGCATCGCGAACTGTACCCGCAATTGTCCCATAAATTGGATGCACATCGATGTGAAAATCAGCGTCAGTCACAATTCCATCTTCGGGTAGTTGAATGGGTGTTGCCCCCTCTACGGTCGCTGAATTTTCGTACCAGATTTCACCATAGGATATACCGGACCAATATTGAGCGTGTGCAAAGTATTCGCCTTCGGCAAGATTTTTTACTTCATAATAACCATTGCTGTCTGTCTGGGCCCAGCCGGAAGTCTGGTAACCACAACGGTCGTCCATTCCTTCAGGTGATTCGTAACAACGCAGAATTTCTACGGGGCGAACATTCACCCAGGCTGATTGTAAAGGCTGATTTGCTTTATCAAATACATGACCGGAAATAATCGCATTGAATGATTTTACCGGCAGGTTAAATGTGATTGAGAGCGAATCGACTGTCTTCCCCAGTGTGAGGAGATCTGCATCATCTCTCGATTCAGCATTGTTCCACCACATTTGGTAATAATATCCGCCCTGAATGTATTGAGCCGACACATAATAATCGCCATCCGGTAAATCACGCATATTAAAATATCCATTTTCATCCGTCACAACAGAATGCCAGTAGCCAGGCCAAAAGTCCCCGTCCGGTCCCCCTTTACCGTCCGTTGACCCATAGGCTGGTTCCAACATGACTTGTGCCCGTTGCAGTGGTTTTCCGGATAAATCATAAACATAACCTTCGATGAGGCCTTCCATATGCACTTGTGAAAAAACAAAATCAATCCCGCTTACCTGT
Organism: Deferribacteres bacterium; assembly: GCA_020633655.1. Taxonomy (GTDB): domain Bacteria; phylum Zhuqueibacterota; class Zhuqueibacteria; order Zhuqueibacterales; family Geothermadaptataceae; genus Bioreactorimicrobium. The sequence continues at coordinate 3,420 of JACKDF010000028.1, read as the reverse complement.
TCTCCTTCACGAAGCTCGATTACCCCTGGAAGTCCATTGGTGCTATCATAAGCCCACCATTGTTCCTGGTAGAAAAATCCATCCGTGTAAATAGCCTTCACGTAATAGCTTCCTGATTGCAAATCATCAAGTGCATAATTGCCGTCAAAATCAGAAACTGCAACTATGCCCAGGGGCCACTGCACAACATCCGGGAGATGGGATGCGGTGCTATCAATTGACGAAGCATAAATCATAACATTGGGCAAGGGGTGCCCGTCATCCAGCGTGACCGTACCAACGATTTGGCTTGATTGCTGTAAGGAAAAATTGATACCAGTAACGTGCTCGCTATCAGAAATCGTAACAGTGGCCGCCTTTTCGAATAAAGGAGCATCATCGTAATATTCCGGCATAAAACCGCGTGCATCCGCCTGAATAATATATTTTCCCGGCAACAAACCACTTAAAGTATAATTTCCTGCTGAATCAGATGCAGCGCGCGCAAACAGGAAAGGATTCGTTGTGGAAAATGCACTTATGCCAGCTCCATGAATCGGTGCATTGCTTCCATCCTTAGTTACAATTCCTGAAATAGACGCTCTGGCGATTGGATAGGAAACCAGATCGATATCGATACCCGAAACTTGTTCGCCAGAGGCAACAGTTACTATTGCGGCGCTATCACTGGTGACCGTATTACCGTAAAATTGTGGCAGGTAGCCTTCCACATAGGCAACAACTAAATAATTGCCCGGTGGCAAATCCATGATCTCGTAATTGTGATCATCGTGAATGATGCCAGCCCCAAGGATTTCTTGCTTGTTATTATCGCTCTCAAGCAAGGCAAATATATTCCCTCGAACCGGACCATCTGTAACAATTCCATTTATGTGACCCGTGATTTGGCCAAAATCTTCGGGGTACCAACTTGAATCCCCCATAGCAGAGAATTGGTTCGTAGCATCGGTATTTAAAGCAGTTGCGATGTGCAATGCAGAACGGAATGCAATTCTCTTCCTGCTGTCATTCGCAGCCTCTTTTCCCCATATTATACCGCAGAATATATTGAAGAAAAGAAAAATCAAAAGACCAGTTTGTAGCGTATTTTTTCTCATTGTAACCTCCGGATACTCAACCCGCCACGAATAGTAAAATCCGTCCGGGAATATTGGATTCCTTTTCTGCCTGTTTCATAGATAAATACGAGGATAGGGGGTATCCCCTGCCCATCACTAATTGTGTGTATCACATGAATAAACCAGGCTTGAATAATAATTTGATACAAAAAGCGCTTTCCTTTTATTGATGCATATTTTCAAATAAGCAACGAATATGCCAGCTGCAAAACTTGTCTAGTTCAAGGTTCATTTTAGGGAGAACAAACAAGACCTTTTTCAAAATTTTGAACAGTGGTTCAAATTGTTTCTAATTCATCAACGGAAATAAATATTTACATTTACTTCTCAAAATACTATACTGCCGCAAACAAAAATTGCATGTTTCTACTCTGGAAAAACTCATGTTCGATATGCTCCTCAATGCGGATATTTGGCTGTTTCGGCTCATAAACGACGGTATGCAAAACGCAGTTTTCGATTTTCTTGCACCACTGCTTACAAACAAGAAAAACTGGACACCAATTTTCATTATCGTAGTTGTAGCTCTCGCATGGAAAGGCGGATATCGCGGTCGTGTTGCACTTTTACTAACAATTCCGGTAATTCTCCTGAGCGACCAAATCAGTGCCACTTTTATCAAACCTATGGTGGCAAGAATTCGCCCCTGCGTAGCGTTGGACAATGTTAATGCTTTGATCGGCATTAAAAAGTCCTTTTCTTTTCCGTCCTCTCATGCCGCAAATTCGATTGCGGCGGCGACACTCTATTCCCGTTTCTATCCTGATAAAAGATTCTATTTTTTCGTTTTAGCCATCATTATTTGTTTTACAAGAGTTTATGTCGGCGTTCATTACCCATTTGACGTTGTTGCTGGCGGACTGATTGGGTATGCGAGTGCACTTTTTGTTTATAAAGTATATTTGCTCATTGAAAAGAAATATAAGATCCATAGTGAATTAGATAGGACAAATTGAACCCCATCGGACCAGAGAAAGAGAAAATGAATATAGCAACAAAACTTTACCCTCAGACGATCTGGGGCGAAAATTACCAGGGAAATTTCGATGATATAATTAATGATATTCTGGAGGCAGGAATAAACACCATCATCGCGCCGGTATTGCAGGGAAGTCGCTATCTCTTTCCCATAGAAAACCAGTCATCCCCCGGTAAATGGAATATGGTAGATTTTCAAGCGAAATGCCAGGCGCGGGGGATTGCTTTTGTCCCGGAGTTTCCCCTTTTCCACGATCCGGATACTTTTAAAAATATACCGCAATATCGACCTGTCAACAAGAATGGGGATTACTTAACACCGCAAAACTGGTATCACCCTATTTGCCCATCAAACACAGAATACATGAAGTATCGTCTGAATTTTCTATTTGAGGCGATTGAGGTGTTTGATCCAGCCATCATTAGCCTCGATTTTCTGCAGTTTCCCTATTTGCCAGGCCATCCTTTATATTCTACAGGCACATCCGGTCTTCCAGAGTTTTGCTACTGTGATTTTTGCAAGGCAAAATTCCAGGAATTCTCTGGCCAAAATGAGCCAGAAAAATATCCCGCATTCTGGCTGGAATTCCGGCAGGAAACCATAACCTATGTCCCGGTTCTCATCGCAGAAGAAATCGAGCGGCGTGGCAGGCAAACGAAAATCCTTGCACAACTTCCCTCTGTACCATCTCCCGGGAGCAACACGAATTTACAGTTTAACACGGGGATCAATTTTGAACAGTGGAACAATATCGTGGATGTTGTTAGTCCGCATTTATACACACACCAAATTAATGCAGAGAATGAGTGGGCGCTCACATTTTTTGAGGAGATCCGGCAGACAACAGCAATGCACATCATCCCCGAATTGGACGTACCTTTTTATTCGGTCGAACCGGAAGAAAATCTACAAATTGGCGAACTGATTGAGTATTTACGCGACATGGATATCGCAGCTATTTCTTTGTATCACTGGGAATTACTCATGGACAATGATATTTTGCGGGATTATCTGGTGGAAATTAGTGAAAAATAAAAAGTGCCGGCTGACTTAAAGATTCGGGCCAGCCGGCACGTAGGTTGCGCGTACAGCTAAGCGCTTATTTGCGGGTTCTTTTTTCTTTATCCGAGTCTCCATCCGACTTTTTTTTCGTGGATGACTTTTTACTTCTCTCCGAGTTTGTTTCCGGCTTGGGAGTTCTTTTGGGTTTATTTATTACTTCGCTTTTTTTCCTGCTGTCATCGCGTTTTTTATAGGTCGAATCGGATTTATCATCCTTTCGATCACGTTTTTTATAGGAATCATCCCGTTTGTCATCTTTCC